>NZ_CP124541.1:0-2234 GCF_029953655.1 Lactococcus sp. NH2-7C | reverse complement strand
CGAAGAATTAGCTATACGGAGTAATTGTAAAAATATATTTTTATATACATTTGATTTTCAAGGTAAAGATTTTTATCCCAAATTTGGATTTAAAGAAGTTTACGTAAAAAGACAGTATCCGTTAACTGGAACAGAACATTTTTTTGTTAAGAAATTATCAAATGAAATCGATAAAGAAGCTGGCGAAATACTAGAAGAAACTGAATGATGTGTTGAAAGGGCGGATAACTAGATCCGTCCTTTTTTGTTGTCGGCTAGCCGACTTCTGATACATTTTTTTAAGCACAAAAACCACCCAATTTTGGAGTGGTGTGTAAGTGCGCATTGTTCGAAAAATCGAACTATGATTTATTTTTGCTGTTGTATTTATTTTTTATCTTTTTGGTTTTGGTTTTGTTTTTTATTGCTATCGGATTTTATTTGCTTTTTAAGGGCTCTATTTTTCGTTCTACGGCATTTTTATAATTCGCCAATATAATTTATCGCTTTTTTATTAAAACGTCTCAAAATCGTTTCTGAGACGTTTTAGCGTTTATTTCGTTTAGTTGTCGGCATAATCGTTAAAACAGGCGTTATCGTAGCGGAAAAGCCCTTGAGCGAAGCGTGGCTTTGCAGTGAAGATGTTGGCTGTTAGATTATGAAAGCCGATAACTGAACGAAATAATAAGCGTAGCGCTCGTATATTTCGGCAGGAGGAGGCTCAAGGGAGTTTGAGGGAATGAAATTCCCTCATGGTTTTAAAATTGCCTGCAATTTTGCCGAGCGGTAGCGCTGGAAAATTTTTGAAAAAAATTTGGAATTTGGAAAAAAAGGGGGGGAGGAAGCAATTTTGCTTCCGTACTACGACCCCCCCTATAAGTGCCGAGTGCCAACACGGCCAACAAATCCCCCTCAGCCTTAGAACCACAAGGTATACAGCAATCAACAAAAAGTCAACAAACCGCCAACAAATTTGTCAAAAAATATTTATAAGAAACAGTTGTAAATGTATAAAGAAAGTTATATAATGATAGTTAATATATTTAATAGAGGAGGATATTATGGCTAGAGAAAAATCAGATATTGAATATCAAGTTGTAACTGTAAGGTTTCCTAAAGAAATTTATCAAGAGTACAAGAAAATACTAAAAAGTGAAGGTAAAATACCAACTTATGATTTGAGAAATTATATTTTTAGTGTTGTTGAAGAATATGAGAAAGGGCAAAGATGAGTACAAAAAAAGAGCGCCCTCTTCCAAAAGTCGCTCGTAGTGTTACTTGTTTTTGTAAGGTAATTATAGCAAATGAGTAAAGAAAAAGCTAGATATTTCACGTTTTTACTGTATCCAGAAAGTATTCCGAGTGGCTGGCTAGATAAGTTGGAATTAATCGGTGTTCCTATCGCTGTTAGCCCTCTACATGATAAAGATTTAAGTGATGTGGAGGGGCAAAAATATAAAAAAGCACATTACCATGTTATTTACGTTTCGAAAAACCCTGTAACCGCAGAAAGTGTACGCTTGAAAATTAAACGTTCGTTGGGAGATAAAAGTGTTGCTATGGTTCAGATTGTAAGTACGAGTATGGAAAATATGTATTTGTATTTAACGCATGAATCAAAAGACGCTATTGCTAAAAATAAGCATAAATATTCTAAAGCTGATATTAGGTTGTTGAATAATTTTGATATTGACCGTTACATTACACTCGATGTTGAAGATAAAGAAGATTTGTTCAATGAAATTTGCGATATTATCGATGACCATGATTTAGCAAATATGCGTGAATTAAAGAATTTTGTGAAATATCATGGAGCAGAATATGGATTACCTAGCATGAAAGTTATACGTTCAGTGATGAAAATGAGTAGTGGGATTATTAGATTAACTTTTGATGCTGTTTATCAAGAACGTCGATATGGTCGGGCAGATATTGATAAAGATACAGGCGAAGTATTGAATAATAAGTAAGGGTTTAATTTTATTTTAAGGGGAAGCAATTATGAAATTTGAAGAAACATTATTACCAGAAAAATCAGACGTAATGACATTACAAAATATGATCAGAAAGTATAATAAGCAAAATTTTGAAACTGCAAATCAAACAGATTTTGCTATTTACATAAAAGATGATAGTGAGAATGTTATGGGGGGTATTTCAGGAGAAATATTTGGTAATTGGATGGATATAGAATATTTAGTTATTCATGAGAGTTTGCGCAGAAATGGGTTAGGTCGGGATTTGTTAAAAAAAGC
>NZ_CP124540.1:0-9386 GCF_029953655.1 Lactococcus sp. NH2-7C | reverse complement strand
GTTGAAATTAAATTTACTGTACCAAAAGTTGTACCAGAAACTCAAGAAGAAAAATTGGTTTGTTCTGGTTATGAAGAAAGGCGTCTTCGTCGTTTAGAAGATCGTAATGACTACAAAGCATTCGCTTCTAAATTATCAACGGACCTCCCTTGGTTTGAAAATTAATATAGATTATTATTCTACCTTATTTGATAGTAGATTTAAAACTTTGCAACAGAACCAAAAATAGAAATATTATCATTTCCAGATTCTCGATTAATAAATATATGGTATGGCATAACGTCCTGCTTTTAGGGTTATTATATCATTAAAATAAATAAATAACCCCTATAATTCAGAAATTGAATAATAGGGGTTATTTTTATTTGATTTCTTAGGGGTCATTATCTAATTATAGACCCTAAACAAACATCTTTTGTAAAAAGCCTTTTTTCTGTTCTTTCAACAAATCTAACTTACGTTGATGAAGAGCGATAGTTTTGTCGAGTTGTTTGAAGAATGAACCTATTTTTTGTTGTTCTTCTAAAGTTGGCACCGGAACTGGAATATCTTTTAATTGCTTAATAGGTAATTGTTTTAAAGCAGTTCCTGTATTTCTAGAAAGAATCTCTTTTTGCCCTTTACTACCTAATAAATATTGTATTAAAAATTTTCCCGAAATTTCTGATTTATTTGTTCGTAATATAGCTAATTGAGAATTTATATTCCACCCTTCATTTTCTTGCGTTGCATAACCTAATGTACCTAAAGAACCACGTACCGCTAGAATAATATCATCTTGTTGAATATGACCAGAGGTTAGTTCAGCATGCTTTTCAGGTCTTATATAATTTGCATTAGAAGAATCCAAATATCCATTTGAAAAGTCACTCCCTCTTAAAAATGGTACTCCATTTTCTTTATCAGACATATCTTTTGCTGATGGATATGACTCCCCATAATTTCCATCTGTAAAATGAGTTTTTGTATCACCTAACTTACGCTCTTCCCAATCGTCAGCAAACCCCGCAAATCGCAATTCAGGAACTTTGGCACCATTTTTAGGGAACATCTTTTGTAAAAAGCCTTTTTTCTGTTCTTTCAACAAATCTAACTTACGCTGATGAAGAGCGATAGTGTTATCTAATTGTTTGAAAAACGATCCAATTTTTTGTTGTTCAATGGTACTAGGGATACTAATATCTGTATCTAAAATGTTTTTATTATATAGCCGTTTAATCGTACTTCCTTCTAATCCTTGCCACTTAACAATCGAATAAAACTGCTTTAAAAACTTATTATCCAAGCGATCATCATGCTTTAACCAAACTATATTGCTATCTTGAAAATATTCATCTTCCCCTTGATATACAACAGTTCTACCTATGCTTCCAGAAGCAGATATTAAAATATCCCCTATTTCTGGATATGGATATTTCAATTTATATTCATCAAACAATTCACGAGAGATAAAAGCATCTGGTTTGCTTCCAAAAGTACCGATTTTAAAAAATGGGACTTCTTCGTTTTCTGAAGTTTGATCTTTGAAAATCCTTCTATTCATCGCTACAGAACCTAATTCCCCTAACTTACGCTCTTCCCAATCATCCGTAAATCCCGAAAACCTTAATTCTGGAACTTTCTTTTTAACTGAATCATCTATTTTCGCCATAGTCCCCACCATTTTCTTGGTTTTTCTTGTTCTTCTATCCTTTTTTGGTCTTTGATTTGTTCCTGCAAATTTTCCAACTTCTCTTTAAGAGCGTTCACTTCATCTTTATATTGATTGTCTAAGTGTTTGAATTCTGTTTCCTGTGTAGGCATTTTAAGGGCTTTTAAGCTATCATTCTCTGCCTTGTATTCTTCCAGTAATTTTTTATCCTGCAAGGCTAAACGCTGTTGCTGGTCTAGCAAATTTTGCATTTGCGATATTTGGCTATCTTTATTTTCTAGTTGCTTATCTTTAACAAATAACTGTTGTTCTAGTATTTTAACTACAGATAAATCAGCATTTGTGGGGTTACTAGTATCGGTTACCTTGTCGTTACCAGTTGTGTTACTAGTGGTAAAGTGTTTTTTTAACAACATATATCCAGTATAGGTTACTACTAAAGTTTTCACTCCGTTACTAGTAACGGTTTCCACATGGTTTGCTCTAAATTCTTCGGTTAATCTTTTCCTGACCGCTTGTTTCGATACGTTAAATTCGTCTGCAAGCTCTTTAATCGTTTTTAAGTTTTCACTCATGGTCTAAACCCTCGCCACGTAACTTTTTGTCGATTTCTGCTTTCATTTGTCTTAATTCTTCTTTTTCAGTTTCAGTCGTTATGTTCTCATATTCTGGCAGAAAGTCTTTTGCCACTTCTTCTAACGTTCTTGGTTTTGGCTTTTTGTAATTGGCTCGTTCTGGTTGCTCTAAATCTTGCAAGGCAACGGTCGGTAAATAGCCCTCAATCGCCGTTTTAAGGTACTTAACCACGTTTCGTTTAGAATAGCCCTCTTGCTTACTTGCAACGTATGATAGATGTGTTTCTACCCCTTTTAAGCCCCTTGCTTCTTTCAACTCGTCATAAAGAGGGTAAACCTTTTCTGCAAGTCCTGTCATGGTACTTATATCTTGCATATCAGCAACATTAATTAGCCATTTTTCGCCTAATAACTTGGTGTAAGGACTTTGCATAGCTTCGGTAAATAATGCTTGTTGTTTGACTTCTCGGTCTGCTTTGTTTTCAAGATAAACAGAGTCTTGTTCTTCTTGCTTATAATATTCATTTTTAGCAACTGGTTTCTTCGTGATATGAAAGACAATAGAATCAATTGAACGCCCTTTTTTGACTTTCTCATAGGACACGTTAAAAGAAGTGTGAGCGTTGATTTCTTCCAATGGTTTTTTTAATGTCCAACGTGTAAAATCTTGCATTCTTTTATACTCATTAATCGTATCAGTGATTTCTCGTAATTCTTTGACGGTGATAGACGGATTGCGGTAGCTTTCCACTTGTTCTTCTCTCCGTCCGCCTTTGGCACTGTAATGCTCGTACTGGTTATAATTCATGGATAACCATTTATAAAGAATAATGCTGTATTTACTGTTTAATTCCATAACATCAGATAAAGCATACTGCGTAAAGTTCTTCTTTAACTCAATCAGATAGGGCATAATTTCACGATGAAATTCAATTTTCACTTCATCATGATAATCTGTCCATTCTACGTAAGGGATAGGAACAATGCTTTTAAATTTAAAACCCTTGCCTGCTTCTTCTCTGATTTCAAAAAAAGCTTCTTTTTGCATAACCTTTATTGCTTCTTTAAAACGATGATGTTTATTACTGTCATCCACTTTAAAAAAAGAAAAGAGTTCAGATTTTGAAAGATAGATTGTATTTTCTTTGGGTAAGTTTTCCGTATCAATGCAGGATACCGCCAACTCAAAAATCTTTAAAGGGACTTTATCCATTTTGGCTACGGATGTTATCAAGTCGTTATGCTCCACTATTTTGCGTTTTTCAATTTCTTTCAAAGAACACACTGTCCTTTCATTGCTGTTTCGGTCGTTTTTTGTTATAATTTCCATGAGAAGTTGCTCCTTATGAGTAATTTTGGTTAAGCATGAAGAAAAATTCTTTAGACGGAATTTCTTCATGCTTTTATTATATCATAACAAAGAGAGGACTGATAGTTTTTTCTCTCCTTATACATAGTTTTTTCTCTCCTTATACATAGTTTTTTCTCTCCTTATACATAGTTTTTTCTCTCCTAAAAAATCTGTATACCCTTGAAAACACTGACTTCTTCCTCACGCAAAAGAACAAAAGATTAAAATATATATGATAAATTAATATAGGCTTCGCCTTTTTTTATTTTTTTAAAAATGTAAGACCAAAGTCAAAAGATTAAAACCATAAAAGTACAGAATGACCTAATTCGCTTTCTAAGCACTTTTTATCAATACCCATAATAAGTTACCTGAAATAAATTAAAATGCCCTAGAAAGTCTTATATGGCTATCTAGGGTATAAAAAAATCGATTAGAACTTTTGATAGAACTTGCTGATCTTTATCGCTGGATAGCAAAATGATTATTTAAAGATAAAAGTAAGAGATATTCTAAAAGCTCATATTTTGCTTTCTAAGCACTTTTAAGTGTTAGTCCTAATAAGTTTACCTGATTCGTTTTAAAACTCCTTAAAAGGTCTGTAAAGCGTCAAAAAGCCCATCTAAAATACAAAAGGCTTTTAAAAACAATGAAGTTCCAAAAAGTACGCTCAAATTTATAAAATAATTTAATATCTGCATTGAGAAGTTAAGAAATAAAATCTTTATTTTTAAAATTCAGAAGTCCGAATGAAATAAGGACAATGCGCACTTACACACCACTCTAAAAAGTGGTGTTAATTTGCTCAAAAAATAGGTATCAGAAATTGCTTTCAGCAATAACCAAAAAGAGAATAGTTCTAAGAATCCATGTTCTTCTCTTAAAGTTGGATAGCACGTATTAAAGTTGTGATACATATTTCGAACTTATAAATAGTTTTTTTTAAAATAAAAAGCCTCAGCGCTCATTCCTCAATCGCCCTTTGTCATTGATTTTGTAATAAGGATTGCGCCCTATTCGGTTACAATCCTCACAACAAAATAGAAAATATAAAACCATAAATACTGCAAGCTATCACATTGTAATACAAAGCACTTCGTTCTTGTATTACAATGTGGCTTGAAAAGGGGGAAGTTTCACTTTCCCCTTTTATCCCCTTTGGATTGTGTCGATTTGCTTTAGGCAAACGCCACCTACCCATTTTATAAAAATAAAATGGGCAAAAGATTTTTCTTTTTGTCATACAAAAAGAAGAAAAAAAGAGACGATTTTCTTCTTCCGAAATCGTCCCTCTTTTTTCTAAAACCATGGATGAACGAACAAAAAATCTCTCGTATTTTGTTTGTTCATCCACTAAAAATATGCGAACAGTATGGCTTCATCCAATCCAGTTCTTACAAGTCAAAACCATCGAATCGTCCAAGGACGATTCAACAAAAAAAGTAGTCGTTTTTGGACGACTACTAAGTTCTAAACATTCATTACCCAAAATCAATTTGGTCTAACATCGTTTCTCGACTAGCTTGATCTAATCCAAGATACGTTAAGGTCATAGCTTCACTTGAATGGTTTAATAAATGCATCACTAAACCAATATTATAGTTTGACTGCGTATAGACCCGATAAGCGCCTGTTTTACGCATGGTATGCGTTCCTAGATAGTTAATTCCTAAAAGATCACCAACACGTGCCATGACCTTATAAAATTGCTTCTCGGTGATGTGACGGTCTGGGTGAGAAGTTGAAGGAAATAACCACTCTGAATTTATATTTTGTTGGATGAGCCATGCATGATAAAGCATTAAATCTTGTTGGACAGGTTTTAAATATAACGTATTTCCCTTACCTGTTTTTTGATCATGAATAAATGCAGTTTGTTTGACTGTTCCATCAAGATTAAAGACATCTGTTTTTTTTAATTTCATGACGTCACTCACACGTAGCAAGGTCGCTTTCCCAACTTGGAAGATCGTGTAATTTCTGCGACCTGCACGGAAACTATCGAGCAAGGTGTCTTGAACCATTTTTAAAATGTTTGAATCTTTGATGGGGAGGACGATTTGTTGAACCATAATATTTTTACCTTTCTGGTTCCCATTATTATTTGATTTAATCATAGCTTAGCATTCATAATAAGAATTCATACATTTGATTATCTCGGATTATGATTTAGAAATAAAGCAGTCCGGACTTCCCATATACATTTTCCCGTAATCAGGTTATTTCTTAAAAAATACGTAACTATAAAAAAGACTTGATGAAATATAATCATCAAGTCTTTTTCAAAAATGAAAAGCTTATTACATATCGAAATATGTCGCATTAATAATAATTTGCAACAGTTTTTGATAATTCAGAGAGTTTTAACAGCCATCATGTTTTATAGTAATTTACTCTCGGTAAGTAGCTCTTCGATAAACGTTCCCTTTATCTTCTTTTTTAGAGCTACTTTAGCTAATTTAGGGATTCCTAAATTAGCCTCATCAATGGTTTTTTTATCTCCCATATAGTAGATGGCTTTAAGTAGTTCTCGAATATCATAAATGGATCCATAAACTTCAGGAACAGCTCGTTCAACTTCAAGTAAAGTATAGACAGATTCCATGGCTGTCCTAATTGAATATTCGGTAGTAAATACGGTGTCATTACTAGGTGACTCTGCGAAATTACCAATAAAGGCTAAATTAACAGACCCTTTAGGAACAATATCTGGCCTATCACCCGCAATTCGGGGCATAAAGTATGACGTAATAAATGGCATAAATACTGGAACGGTATTTACATTGTTTTGGTTAGACAATTGTTTGATTTTGGACTCAGGGACCCCAAGGTGATAAAGGAGTTCTTGCGTAATTTCTTCCCCTGAACTTTCTACAATGGTCTTATCAACAAAATTTCCTTTGGTATCTGAATATAGTCCATATATCCATACAATTGTTTCATTTTCCTTTTGTTCTTTGAAATGTGGCTGTCTGTGAACAGCAAAACTCATCAACCAGTTCGAATCGGTTATGGTAATGATTCCACCACTATTGATTTTGTGATCATGCAAATCACGATTGGTTAGACGTTCAATGTAGGGTTCAATTTCTGGTGATTTTATAGTGGCTGTCGCTGACACGAACCAACTTTTTTCAGGTAGGTTATCATAGAATACTTCTGGATGACCGAAATCATTAGATTGTTCTGCCAGATTCTTCCACAGTGACCAACTACCGCCCAACTCTTTTGATATAGGAGCGGGTTTATCATGGCTCCCATATGTTGAACTTTCTGTAATAGAACCATTTGTAACGAATACAAGATCATCACGTGATAGGCTAACATCATCACCATCCTGGATCACGAGTTTTTTGGCAATTTTTTCGTCATTTTCAAAATCTACCACAACATTATTAACTTGTGTATCATAGATGAATTCGACATTATATGACTCTAAATACTTTATAATTGGTAGAACCATAGACTCATACTGATTGTACCTATTGAACTTTAGGGCGCTAAAATCAGGTAGTCCATCAATATGATGAATAAATCGCATCGTGTATCGACGCATCTCAACTGCAGAATGCCACTTTTCAAAAGCAAACATAGTTGCCCAGTACATCCAAAAATTACTTTCAAAGAACTCATTTGAGAAAAATTCCTCAATAGTCGTCTTACCCAGTTTTGACTCAGGGGTTAAAACTAAATCTATTAATTCTTTAGATTTTTCATCCAAAGTATACAGGCCATCCGTTGGGACGCGTTGTCCCCGGTTATAAATTAGGCGAGTATTAGATGAATTTGGATCATCTTTATCTAGCCAATAAAATTCATCTAAGTAAGAGGCATCTTCAATTTCTAAAGAAGGAATTGATCGATACATGTCCCACATAGTTTCAAAATGATTTTCCATTTCTCGACCACCACGTGTCACAAAGCCGATATTGGCACGCTTTTCTCCATCTAACGATCCACCCGGAGTAGGCAATTCCTCATATATATGAATTTTTTCCCCGGACATTTGTCCATCGCGCACCAAGAAAACAGCGGTCGCCAATCCGGCCAGCCCTCCTCCAATAATATACGCTGATTTTTGATCCACATTTTTGGGCTTTCTTGGACGTGCAAAAGCTTCATAATTTCCGTTACTGTAATACATAAATGGGCCTCCTTTGTATAGACACTAAATAAACGTCCATCTTAACTTGATTATAGACTTTTCATTATTTTTTGTAAAGAAAACCCTTTCGAAACTATTAGACAAATCAACACATTTGTCTATTGTACTAAAGGCAAATAATTAGACACAAAATGAGTTATATTTTTGGAAAGGTTATAATAAACTAGACACAAAGTTAAGAGAAATCATGAAAAGGTTTATTATGAGCGGTAACCACTCCTCACTATACAACCGTTACAAGTGCTTAAGCTGAATATATTGATGACTTAATTCGACGTGCAACCAAGATTGAAAGTGGCTCTGTTAAACCCTATGAAGATAACATGCTTAAAATTGTAGGAGAAAATCGTAAATTAACGCTTGATATGAGAGCCCTCGATGATTCAATCTACTCTGACATAGACTCTAATAAATCGACTTAACGTCAAACCGTTGACAAGCCTTTTGGTTAGGGATATTTTTTTATTTTCTTTTAATACCATACTTTGTTAAATATCGTTTTAGTGTACTGACTGGAATTTTAGTATGATGTTCAATTTCTTTTAAAGTATATTCTTTTGATTGATATAGATTAAACGCTCTTTGTAGTAAAGGGTCGTCTTTTTGAAAGGTACTTTTTCTTCCAGTAAATCGTCCTTTTTTCTTTGCTAACTCAATCCCTTGTGCCTGTCTTTCCTTAATTCTTTTCCGTTCGCTTTCCGCTTGATATTTGTATAATTCAACGACTAAATTATTAATTAATCGTCTCAAATTTTCGTCTTCAATCCCATTCATTGAGGGCAAGTTTAAGACTTCCAGCGTAGCCCCTTTTTGTTGAATGGCATTCATAATCTCTGTAAGGTCTTTATTGTTCCGCCCTAAACGGTCTAACTCCGTTACAATGACAATATCCCCCTCACGCAGATAATCCAGCATGGCTTGTAATTGAGGACGTTCGGTGGATTGTCCGCTTGCTTTATCTGAAAAGACCTTAGAAACGCTCTGTAACGCTTCTAATTGTCTATCTAGGTTTTGTTCTTTGCTACTCACTCGTGCATAACCAATTTTACTCATAAATCACACTCCCTATTTTGGCAAACTCTAATGAGCCTTTACAAATCTTATTATATCAGAAAAACAAAAAAGCCCACTAGAGTGTACTCAAATGAGCTTTTTCACTTCCAAAATTGATTTTCCATACCCCCACTATAAACTTTGCAACAGAACCAGAAATGGAATTCAAAACAGGTATTATTGTTTTTTTAGTGGTGATTTATTATAATTGTAATAATGAAAATGAAAAATCACACAAAAAATTGTAAACAATCTTTTGTTATCGAAACTCATCGTATATTTCCGTTCGACTTAAATCCATTTGGCTTTTTATTCGGAGGCAAACTAACATCTCTCATTGATGATGCAGCTTCTATTTCGGTATCAAGACATTGTAGAAGAGGAGCCGTTACAGCTTCTCTTGATAATCTTATTTTTCTTAAGCCTCTGCACGAAAACCATTCTGTGTGTATTGAGTCTTATGTCTCTGGAACTCATCACAAGTCAATGGAAGTTTTTGTTAAAGTGATTGGAGAAAATCTTGTTACTGGCGATCGCTATCTTGCAGCAACTTGTTTTACCACATTTGTTGCAATTCCTTCACACATGAAT
>NZ_CP124539.1:0-16445 GCF_029953655.1 Lactococcus sp. NH2-7C | reverse complement strand
GGTTCTGTTGCAAAGTTTTAAATCTACTATCAAATAAGGTAGAATAATAGAAAAAGATAGCAGGAGGAATGACGATGAATCATTTTAAAGGAAAGCAATTTCAGCAGGATGTGATTATTGTAGCCGTGGGCTACTATCTTCGTTATAACCTTAGCTATCGTGAAGTTCAAGAAATCTTATATGATCGTGGCATTAACGTTTCTCATACGACGATTTATCGTTGGGTGCAAGAATATGGCAAACTACTCTATCAAATTTGGAAAAAGAAAAATAAAAAATCCTTTTATTCATGGAAAATGGATGAAACGTACATCAAAATTAAAGGAAAATGGCATTATTTGTATCGAGCCATCGATGCAGATGGTTTAACCTTGGATATTTGGTTACGTAAAAAACGGGACACACAAGCAGCCTATGCTTTTCTTAAGCGGTTAGTGAAGCAGTTTGATGAACCGAAGGTTGTAGTCACAGATAAAGCCCCCTCTATTACAAGTGCCTTTAAGAAACTAAAAGAATACGGCTTTTATCAAGGGACAGAACATCGTACCATTAAATACCTGAATAATTTGATTGAACAAGACCATCGTCCAGTAAAGAGACGCAATAAATTCTATCGAAGTTTACGCACTGCCTCACCCACGATTAAAGGTATGGAAGCCATCCGAGGATTATATAAGAAAACCCGAAAAGAAGGCACTCTCTTCGGGTTTTCGGTCTGTACTGAAATCAAGGTATTATTGGGAATCCCAGCTTAAATCATAGATACCGTAAGGGATTTTATTCTTTATTTAAAACTTTGCAACAGAACCTTTGATTCCCATAGCGAAGTTCGTTTTTGTTCCTTAGGAAAAACTTGACTGATATACTAGTTTTGAAATGACGAGTAACTCTGTACTTCATCAATAATCAAGTATTGAATTTTAATTGTATACTTTTTATGCTTGAGGGATGTCTACTGTAATACAGCTACTGCAAAAAAAATCAGTACACTTATTTTCTTATAAAGGATATCAAGAACTAAGCTCAATGGTATGCATAGAAAAGAAAAAGCCGATAAAATGAGATTTTGATATCTCGAATTATCGGCTCTGCGTCTTTGCGTCTGGCTCTGTAATTACAGTTATTCTAAACTTCGTTATTTCAATTAAAATTTCTTGTCTGCATTTAGGACAAAATAGAGGGAAATTTTTTAATTCAGTATCTTCCCTCATTTTTAAACGGGTCTTATTGCCACATATAGGGCACAGTATCCACCTAGTATTTACAATATCTATATCCTCCTGTTCTAATTAACAACTCAATATTCATTTTAAAAATTTCTCTTTAGTTCACTATCAATGTAAGTTGATTTTATTAAACATATGCCTTACTTTGTCTATTCTATTATTTGGACGACGTGGTTGGAAAGCAGACTTAATGTTAGTAACCTGATAACCTTTTAACTCTGTTAAACAGACACTGCGTCCATTTGTAAAGAAAGTTAAACTGTTTCGATACTCTTGAATACAACGGGCTGGAATTTCACCAATGAGAATGACCTCGTTACCTTTTAACTTAGTATTTAAAATATTTGCACAATATTTGGAAGCATCATTATATGCTCTCGAAAGATATTCTTGTGGTACATAAATTTCGAAGCTAAGATATGGCTCTAATAACTCTGTACCACTCTTTCTAAAAGCCTGCTCTAGTACAATAGGCGCAAGCATTCGGAAATCTGCTGGCGTACTGACAGGGCTGTAATATAGACCATACTTAAAACAGATCTTACAGTCTGTTAATTTCCAACCGTACAATCCTTGTTCACACCCATAGCGTATACCTTCCATAACTGCATTTTGAAATGATTGATTTAAATAACCTAGAGAAACCAGGCTCTCATACTGAATGCCACTACCCAAAGGAAGTGGTGTTACAGATAAACCAATAGAAGCCCAGAAAGGATTTGGAGGTACTTCGATATCAATGGTAAATTCAGATTTTTTTAATGGTCTTTCCATATAAATGACAGTTGGTTTTCTTGTTTCTATCTCAATATGATATTTTTCTTGAATCAGAGTACAAGTTACCTCCATTTGGACCTCACCTAAAAAAGATAGCACAATTTCGTGAGTTACTGTATCTACATAATATTGTAGAAGGGGATCACTATCGGATATTTCAAAAAGTGCATCTAGTAACTTTTCTCTTTGTACTGATTTACATGGTTCAATTGTTGTTTGTAACATAGGAAGAGGATTCTCAAGAATTTCTCTATGTGGTAATCTTTTTTTATCTCCAAGTACGTTATTTAGTTTTAAAAGCTCATTTTTTAAAATAATAATCTCACCAGGCTCTGCCTTATCTATCTGGCGTAATTCTCCATTTATTGAAGTATACATTTCTGTAACTTTTATTTTTTCCTTTTCTGATATATTGACTGAGTCTCGCAAATGTAGCGTTCCACTATAAAGACGTACATAGACAAGCCGTTGACCATCATCTGAATATTCTACTTTAAAAACATTTCCACAAAGTTTATCTGAATTGAGTTGTGTGGGTGAAAATAATTTGCTAGTAATTACCTCTATAAGTTGTTTAATTCCAATATTATTCTTTGCACTTCCGTGATAAACAGGATATAAGGAGCAACTTTGAATTCTTTCGTTTTCCTCCTTTTCAAGTTCTGCAATATTCAATGTTTTCCCAATGGTATATTTTTCTAATAAATAATCATTTCCCACAATTACTGTCTCCCATTGTTCTGGTTCAGTATAATCTATTACATAAGGTTTCAAATTTAGATTCACAGTCTGCTTAATTATGATGTCGTCAGAAAGTTTGTCCTTAATATCTTGATAAACATCTGGCAAATTTATTCCATTTTGATCAATTTTGTTAATAAAAAATATTATAGGTATGTTCATCTTTCTAAGTGCATGGAATAGTATACGAGTTTGTGACTGTACTCCATCTTTTGCAGAGATTAGCAAAATAGCTCCATCCAAAACAGATAATGAACGGTATACATCTGCCAAAAAATCCATGTGTCCAGGAGTATCTACAATATTTACTTTAACATTTTCCCGTTGAAAAGATGTTATTGCGGTCTGAATAGTAATACCTCTCTGGCGTTCCAAAAACATAGTATCCGTTTTCGTTGTACCGCTATCTACACTTCCTAACTCTTTAATTGCTCCGCTACTGTATAGTAAGCTTTCTGTCAAAGTAGTTTTTCCTGCATCAACATGTGCTAAGATACCGATATTAATAATTTTCAATTTTATTTCCTCCATTCAAAAGCTCAAAAAGCAGAAAAAATCCCAGTGATAAATACTCTTATCACTGGGATTTTAATACAAAAATAGCTGTATACTACACACTGATAGCCACAGATGCTTTATGATAAAATGATAAAAGTATTCTTAAACTGGGCACAAAAAACCAGTCCTTATTTTAAATAAGGATGCTTAATTAATTATTCCCGCTATCTAATTGACAGTTTATTTAAGAATACCTTGCCGCATTTTTATTATCTCCTTTTGAATGTTATCTTAATTCTATCATATGATAGAATGCTTGTAAAGCCAACCATATTTTTTGAACGAAAGGGAAATTAATGAGAAATTAATGGAAGTTAGTGTAGTAGTTGAAGATAACTCTTCAGAATGGCTATCAAAATTCAGCGATTTAATAACGATTTACAAGTTCATAAGGGATTCTTTATTCATCCAGCTATTATATTACTTTTCAGGTCAATAGGACAACTGTCCACAACCTTTCTACAAATATATTACGTATAATTTTTGAAATATATACTGCTTAACAAAATATTTTGCAGTGGTTCCAATAGTTTTGAATTGTTAATATTAAGTTTGACTTGGAAAATATCATTAAAAGTTATACTGTTTATTTGGAAAAAATTGGAGAGACCTTTTTAAGTAATGTAATGAAAATAGTTATAAGTTAGAATAAAGGTGAATTTGCTTATACTTCTCATAGAAGGTTGATTTCACGCTATATTTTGGATTATTTATGCTAAATCATTATAAGTTTGCTATAGTGACATACAATTTTTTTTGCTTATACTAAATATTCAAGTATTGTTTTCATCTTAATATTCTTTATTCATTCATTATTATTTTCCAGTTATCCTTCTTCTCTAAAGTTAATTGGTATTGGGAAATATTTTCAATCTTTGTTTCATTGTCTAAATATCGAACGGCTATTTTTACTAGATACTGTTTCTCTTTCTTCTGAATAATTGGATTCACCAACTCAGAGTAAATAAAGTTTTGACTGATTATTGGTAAAACATCTTCCATCATATAATAATCGGTTCTGTTGCAAAGTTTTAAATCTACTATCAAATAAGGTAGAATAATAGAAAAAGATAGCAGGAGGAATGACGATGAATCATTTTAAAGGAAAGCAATTTCAGCAGGATGTGATTATTGTAGCCGTGGGCTACTATCTTCGTTATAACCTTAGCTATCGTGAAGTTCAAGAAATCTTATATGATCGTGGCATTAACGTTTCTCATACGACGATTTATCGTTGGGTGCAAGAATATGGCAAACTACTCTATCAAATTTGGAAAAAGAAAAATAAAAAATCCTTTTATTCATGGAAAATGGATGAAACGTACATCAAAATTAAAGGAAAATGGCATTATTTGTATCGAGCCATCGATGCAGATGGTTTAACCTTGGATATTTGGTTACGTAAAAAACGGGACACACAAGCAGCCTATGCTTTTCTTAAGCGGTTAGTGAAGCAGTTTGATGAACCGAAGGTTGTAGTCACAGATAAAGCCCCCTCTATTACAAGTGCCTTTAAGAAACTAAAAGAATACGGCTTTTATCAAGGGACAGAACATCGTACCATTAAATACCTGAATAATTTGATTGAACAAGACCATCGTCCAGTAAAGAGACGCAATAAATTCTATCGAAGTTTACGCACTGCCTCACCCACGATTAAAGGCATGGAAGCCATCCGAGGATTATATAAGAAAACCCGAAAAGAAGGCACTCTCTTCGGGTTTTCGGTCTATACTGAAATCAAGGTATTATTGGGAATCCCAGCTTAAATTATGGATACCGTATGGGATTTTATTCTTTATTTAAAACTTTGCAACAGAACCCTTTATCCGTTAATAGTTGTTCTTCCAATACTGCTAAATTTATTCGGTTCAAATGGCCTCTAAAGTTTTGCCAAAGTGCTTCTTCCGACTTCAAGTCCGGACGATAAGTCCACTGATTTTCTTTCTCACTTAAGATTTGTATGAACTGGTTTTCAATCATTTGTTCCGAATGACTCATTCGATCCCCCTCATTTCCATCGTTGCCACCATTTTTTAGATTCTGTTTTTACAGGCTCTTTTTCTTTTGCCTTGTTTCGTTCTTCTTCTGATAACTTCAATTGAGCTTTCAGTCGTTCAATTTCTTCCTGCGCCTCACCCCTTATCGACGAGCCATCTTTCATATCCCCCCGAGGCATTTTAAGAGCTTTCAATTCATTGATTTCTGATTTATACTCTTCTAGTAATTTTTTATCCTGTAAGGCTAGACGTTGTTGCTGGTCTAAGAGGTTTTGAGTTTGCTTCTGTACTTCGATTAAATTATTTGCTTGGTTTTCATAATTCTTTATCTGTTGTTTTAAATAGTCTATCTGATTATCTTTTAATAAATTCTTTTCTTCTAAAAAACTTATTTCTTGCTTATATCTTACTGCTGTGTCTGACTTACCACTTACTGCTGTGTCTGGCTTACCACTTACCGCTGTGTCTGACTTACCACTTACTGCTGTGTCTGGCTTACCACTTACCGCTGTGTCTGACTTACCACTTACCGCTGTGTCTGACTTACCACTTACCACTGTGTCTGACTTACCACTTACCACTGTGTCTGACTTACCACTTACCGCTGTGTCTGACTTACCACTTACCGCTGTGTCTGACTTAGCTTTTCTTTTTATAAAGTTTTGTTGTTCAATATTTAAAACAACTATTCCTTTATTATTTTTTTTGAGTTCTTCCTGTGGTATAGACTTCATATGGTAACGAACACCCTGTTTAGAAACACCCAACTCGTCAGCAAGCTCTTTGATTGTTTTTAAGTTCTCACTCATGGTCTAAACCCTCGCCACGTAATTTTTTCTCAATTTCTGCTTCCAACCGTCTTAATGCTTCTTTCTCCGTTTCACTGGTTTCGTCCTGATAGTCTGGTAGAAAATCTTTCGCTACTACTTCTACACTTCTTGTTTTGGGCTTTTTGTAATTGGCTCGTTCAGGTTGTTCTACGTCTTGCAAGGCAACGGTCGCTAAATAGCCTTCAATGGCTGTTTTAAGGTACTTGACTACATTCCGCTTGGAATATCCCTCTTGTTTGCTTGCAATATATGAGAGGTGCGTTTTTAGCCCATTTAATCCCCGTGCTTCTTTCAGTTCATCATAGAGGGGGTAAACATGGACTTGTAATCCTGCCATGATTTTTGTATCTTGCATTTCAAACGGACTTAGCAACATATTTTCTAGCAATAGCGTGGTGTACTTGCTTTTCATTGCTTCAATAGCTAGCTTATCTTCGGTTTCTGCTTTACGTGCTTTATCTTCTTGGTAGACTTTATCTTCCAACTTGTAGCTGTTATCGTCTGCTCGACGTTTTTTCGTAATATGAAAGACGATAGAATCAATCGAGCGCCCCTTTTTGACTTTGTCATACGTCACTGTAAAAGAAGTATGATCATTGATTTCTTCCAAAGGTTTTTTTAATATCCATTTTTCTAAATCTGCAAAAAGTTTATATTCATTGACTATATCCGTCATTTCTCGTAATTCTCGGATTGAAATTGAAGGATTGCGGTAGGCTTCCACTTGTTCTTCTCTCCGTCCACCCTTATAACTATAATGCTCGTATTGGTTATAATTCATGGATAACCAACGATACAAGATGATAGAATGTTTACTATTGAGTTCTGAAATATCGGACAAGGCATGTTGTGTGAAATTCTTTTTAAGATTGATTAGATAAGGCATGATTTCAGGACTAAATCGAATAGTAACTTCATCATGATAATCGGTCCACTTTACATAGGGAATAGGGACGATATTTTCAAACTCAAACCCATGTTCTTTTTTTTCTTTAATTTTGAAAAAAGCTTGTTTCTGCATATTCTCAACTGCCTGCTTGAAACGACTATGTTTGTCATTATCAGAAACTTTAAAAAACGCAAAAAGTTCTTCTTTTGAGAGATAGACTGTATGATCTTTAGGCGGTTCTTCGGTATCAATGCACGATACGGCTAACTCAAACATTTTGAGTGGGGTTTTATCCATTTTGGCAATGCTGCTAATTAAAGAATTATGCTCCACTACTTTTCGTTTTGATAATTCGTTCAAGATTTGCACCTGCTTCTGATTTCGTTCATTTTTTGGTATACTAGACATAGAAATACGCTCCTTTGAGTGTTTTTAGATACGCATGAAGATTCTCTCGACGAAAAGTGTTTCTTCATGCTTTTATTATACCACAATACATGGAGAAGGTAGTATACATTCTCCATATATAAACAGTTTTTTCTCCATATATAAACAGTTTTTTCTCCATATATAAACAGTTTTTTCTCCACATATTATTCTTTAACCCCTTGAAAACACTCACTTTTTTTTGACGCAAAAGAATAAAAGATTAAAATATATAAGATAAATTAATATAGGCTTCGCCTTTTTTTATTTTTTTCAAAAATTTAAAATTAAAAGTCAAAATCATCCCGTAAGCAAACAGACGAATCAATATAGAATTTGATTCGTCTGTTTGTATCGGTTATTTATAAATCTTCTGTTTTTATTTCATAATAGCCTTCGTAATAATAACTCGCATCAATTCCTTTAAAGAATTGTTCTTTACCTAAATCATCGGTTAAAGCCTTTTGAATCAAATATTTTAATTCATTGGTGCTGACTGTACTACGGATCATGGCATTTAAATATTCATCCTTATCAATTTGATTCCAATCGACGATTTTGTGGAGTTTATTTTTAAGAATTAAATCCAACCAGATACGAGTGGCTCGTCCATTGCCTTCCCTAAAAGGATGCGCCACATTCATATCCGAGTACTTATCAATAATTTCATCAAATGTTTCTTGAGGTAATTTATCAATATATTCAAGTGTTTGCGCTAAAAAAATACGTGGCGCAAATTGAAAGTTTCCTTTCGCAATATTCACTTCTCGAATTTTTCCTGCAAAGTCGTAAATATCTTGGAATAAAAACTGATGAATATCAGATAAGCCTTGAAACGTCCCAATTTCAAGATCCTCTATTTTGCCAGACTCAAACAATTCTTTGGCTCTTTTTTTCGTTAAGATTTCTTCTTGTTTGGCTAATTCTGCTGAATTTGTTAAGCCTAATTTATTATCTAAAACCAAAATATCCCCTCACTCTCTATTTTTTCGGAAAGATTCTTTTGAAAATTTTTGGACGTTGATCAAACCATGTTGAAGCGGTATACATTAATCGAAAACTGCCATAGATGCCGGCACCGATTAAACCAAAACCACCTAATCCAAGAACGACTGCCCCATAAGGATGTTTAGGCCGTATCTCCATCACTGTGTCATACAAAATATGCAAACCCCAACCATCCCAGATCCCTTTATAAATCCATCGTCCGATGAGAACACCGACAACTAAGAAACAGAACAGGCAGACAATGTTCGCAATCAGAATACCGTAACGTTCGACAATCTCACGTTTGCGATCTGCTTTGATCTGCTCTTTTTGTTCATTCAGTTCTTTTTTCAAAGCGAGTAATGCTTGTTTTTCAACTTGAATGTCTTTCAGTATGGTCGCTTTTAAGTTTTCTGCCTCTAAACGATGGAGTTGTTCTTGAATGGCAGACTCAATTTTTTGATTCGCAACAGCTTCTATTTTTTCTTGGTAGTCCCGAAAGTCTTTATTAACTTCTTGACGGACTAAGCGGTCTAGTTCTGGAACGTTACTGAAATCAATTTTGCCATTTTTATAAGCATTTAATACTTGAACAACGAGTTGTTCATCTTTATTCATAGACTCATCCCCCGATCATGATCTTTTGTTGGTTTCTTTTCGGACTGTACGTCTCTATTCGCTTGTTTTTCTAGGCTTTTCTGTTGTTCTTGCTCGTAATTTTTCATGTCCTTTGAAAAGCGACGTTCAAAATCATCGAGGATTTTCTCTTTTGTTTGCTTTAATTTTCTTGTAACGCGTTGAGTAAGTTCTGGTACTCGTCCTGCAAACTGTTTGAGTGTGTCAATAAATCGATTAATTTTTGATTCTCGCTTGAGAGCTTCTGATTTTCTTGGTTCAATTGCTTGTTCAAGGCTAACAATTTCTGATTCTCTTTGTTGAGTGTCTCGCTCAAGCGGAGTAATCGCTGGTTCTCGTTGTTCAACAGCTCTAAATTCGTTTTGTCTTGCTCGGTTTTCCAACTCATGTAAAATGGTCTCCCTTCCAAAATCAGAACCCAATCGGGTCTCTCGTGCTCGTCTTTGCTTATTATTGGCGTCTAAAAAGGCGTATGAGAACGTTTGGCCTCTTTCTGATAGAATTACACCATTATCGGATAAACGCTCTTTAAACGTCTCATATGAGCTCACAGAGACATCTTGAAGCGATTTATTGATTCTTTCTCTCAAATCATCCATGTAAGAATACTCATTTTTGGCGATTAGTTCTTTTTCTGTCTCTGTTTGGCGCTCTTTTGGTGGCTCTAAAATGTGCCAGTTTTCTCGAGAAGCGAGTCGATCATTCATTTCTCGTGCTCGTTGAACGCTTTCTCCTTTTTGTTCTCTTAATTTCTTTCCTGTCTCTAAATTGACCTTATTGACAATGATGTGGTTGTGTAAGACGTGATTTTTTCCGTCTAAATGCGTATAAACAGCGCTTTGATGGTTAGGATAGAGATTTTCTGCTAACTCAACGCCTAAATCGTTGGCTTTTTGCCAGTCCTTTTGTACTTTCGGATTCAGTTCATCTAAGGCGAAAGATTGGGTAATACGCAAGACTTGATTGGATTCTTTGGTTTGGTTATGAAGTTGTCGAACGACATCGAATTGTTCTTTGGCAATAAAGGGATCAATCCCGTTGGTTCCACCCACGGCAACTGCCCGACAATTTGTCAGCTCCACAGGACGTTCCAATTGATGGTCTTGTAGCCACTGTTCAGTTTTTTCATGCATAGGTCTGTCTTGACCTAAAGCATAATTAAGGGCGCTCGCTGCACTTGCGCCATTGCTTATTTTTGCAATTGTTGCCATAACTCTTGATACCCCTTTTGAGCTTGAGCGAGTACTCCGTATGTATAGCGTAAAGCCTCGATCAGCTCTTTATCTTGGTTGTCCATCCGATCGAATTGATTGAGTTTCTTGGCGATTTGATTTAAATTGGTTCCTTGTTTTGAGAGTTCTAATAATAAAGATTTCGCTTGGTCATGTTGGAGATAAGGTTTTTTTAAATGAGATTTTTGTGCTAATTTTTTCGCATAAAGATTCGGAGAGAGTCCATATGTTTCTCCTGAAATTTTCAGCTTATTGTATTGTTCTTCAGATAATCTAAATTGAATGTACTTTGTTTGATTTTGTGATACTTCTTTCTGATCCATAAATAGCCTCCTCAAAGATAAAATGCCCCAGCGCTCATTCCTCAATCGCCCTTTGTCATTGATTTTGTAATAAGCATTGCGCCCTATTCGGTTACAATCATTATAACAAAATAGACTATATAAAGCCATAAATACTGCAAGCTATCACATTGTAATACAAAGCACTTCGTTCTTGTATTACAATGTGGCTTGAAAAGGGGGAAGTTTCACTTTCCCCTTTTATCCCCTTTGGATTGTGTCGATTTGCTTTACGCAAACGCCACCTACCCATTTTATTTTTATAAAATGGGCAAAAGATCTTTCTTTTTGTCATACAAAAAGAAGAAAAAAAGAGACGATTTTCTTCTTCCGAAATCGTCCCTCTTTTTTCTCAATTTTACACAAAAATAGATTTCTTGGAAAACTTTGCAACAGAACCAACATATCAAAGTCAAACTCTCTTCAGACGATTTAAAATTCGTCAATATAGATAGTAAATAAATTAATATATCGAATCAGCTCATAACTTAACATTTTGAGCTGTTTTTTTTAGTTTACTCTAAAACTTATTAATATATCTATAAATCGTTGTTCTTGACACTCCCCAAGAATCCGCAATCGACTTAATCGGCGTACCACTTTCTACCAAGGTTTTAAGAAGCTTTACGTCTTGCTCCGAAAATTTCTCAGGTCTTCCTCCAAGTCGTCCTCTTGCACGTGCAGCTTCTCTACCAGCGGCAGAACGCTCCAAAATAAGATTTCGCTCAAATTCCGCAAAAGCCGCAAACAAATGAAACATCAATTGTCCAGTCGAACTTGATTTATCCATTGTGATATTTTCTTGCAAGCTATGGAAGCTTACTCCTTTATCATTAAGTGAATTAACTATGCTAATTAAGTCCTCCATATTTCTTCCTAATCGATCTAACCGCCAAACAACAATTGTATCTCCAGAACGAGAAAATTCGATGGCAGATTTTAAACCAGGTCGCTCTTTTTTACTTCCTGACATATGGTCAGTAAATATTTTCTCACAATCATATTTTTTAAGACTATCTTTTTGTAAATCCAAATTTTGAAGTCCAGTTGAAACTCGTGCATATCCGATATTCATTTTATTCTCCTTTGTTCTAATTTATTGTATCATAACTTAAAAAATATATATAAATGAACATAGAATAAATTACGGGTTAATGAACAAGAAATGTAAATGATTTTGAGAGTTTTTATAACAAAAGAAGAGTGTTCAGAAAATGACCATTTTCTGAACACTCAAATATTGAAAAAATATAGCTCATTTTATGTCTTATTATTTGATAGTGGTCCAATGGAGACCATTCGAGGAATATATAAAAAGAACCGAAGAAATGGAACGCTCTTCGGCTTTTCGGTGTCTACTGAAATCAAGGTATTAATGGGAATACCAGCCTAAGATATTCTGAGTTCAGAGAGGGCTCGTTTGATTTTCAAACTTCGCAACAGAACCCATTTTATTCTAACTTAATTTGACAAATCATATAACTAAAATTAGTCTTCATTAGGATCATTTTTAGCTTCCTCATGCGTTTTATGTACTGTACCAGGGACATGATCAGGACCTGCATAAATTGAGTAAATTTTCAGAGGTTTGTCACCAATATTGGTTACATTATGCCAAGTATCAGCAGGTACTAAAATTACATCATCATCTGAAACTTCTTGTTCAAATGTAAGATTATCTTCGGCATCTCCCATTTGGCATAAACCTTTACCTTCTTCGATACGGAGGAATTGATCGATACCCATGTGTACTTCTAAACCAATATCGTCACCGGGTTCAATAGCCATTAATGTAACCTGAAGTTTTTCACCAGTCCAAATTGTTGTACGGTAATTCTCGTTTTCTTTGGTATAATCCTCAATGTTAACGATAAATTTTTCTTTGCCATGATCTTTATAATCGAATGTCATTAGAAAGTCCTCCTTGTTCTTAATTAGACTAATTCTAATAATTAATCTATACTATAGTAATAACATAAAACCGTTTACAAAGCAAAGAAAAAGTTATTATCTACCGTTTTTTTAAAGACGCGAATTGTAAAATTAAGTTAGAAAAATAAAAAGGCATTTATGGTACACTCAAATTGTATTTCCGACGAAAGAAAACAAAGGAGTGTAACCATAAATGACCTACAAACATCTTACCATAGACGAACTGACAATGATAGAATCATATTATCTTCAACATAATAAACCGGTTGAAATCGCTAACCGAATGGGACGTGCTATACAAACTATTTATAATGTAGTCAATAAGTTCAAGCAAGGCAAGACTGCTCTTGATTATTGGCACCAGTATAAAGAAAATAAGAAAAAATGTGGTAGAAAAGTCATTCAATTACCTGCTCATGAAGTAGATTACATTAAAGAGAAAGTCACTCTTGGTTGGACGCCTGACGTCATTATCGGGCGAAAAGAAAGGCCTGTTTCATGCGGTATGAGAACACTTTATCGTTTATTTTCTAAAGGAATATTTGATATTGACACACTACCGATGAAAGGTAAAAGAAAACCGGTTCTGTTGCGAAGTTTGAAAATCAAACGCGTTCTCTCTGAACTCCAAATATCTTAGGCTGGTATTCCCATTAATACCTTGATTTCAGTAGACACCGAAAAGCCGAAGAGCGTTCCATTTCTTCACATGGTAAAGTGTAGGCTCTGCGAGGCTTGTTTTTGCTAGCGCAAAAATTGACACTTCGTGTCAAAAAAAGAGTGGCTAAGCCACTCTCAAGATCACAATTTAGTTCATTTTAGCAAACGCAACTAACAATCCCTTATCACAGGATTCGAAACCATTCTTTTCATAAAAATATCTAACATCAGAAGCTTCTTCAGTTAAAAGAACTTTTTGACGAACATTTTTGTATTTATTTAATATTCTTTGCAATAATTCACTTGCAATACCCTTATTCTGATAAGCATTCAAAACAAGTATATCTTGTATATACACAATCGTTAATCCGTCTCCAATAGCCCTAATAAGCCCTACTAATTTATCGTCATTCCAAACAGTTATAACATCTAACGATTGTAATATAGCTTGCTTTAATACTTCCAAATCTTGAGTATACGCACTCCAACCAACGTCATTATATAATTCTTCTAATTGCTTAATATCGATATCTTTACTTATACTGAAATTTATTGTCATTTTTATTAACTTCCTATTCAAATTTTATACAATAGTGACTCTAAGATTTAAGGATAACATCAATATTCTGTTGGACTAGCCAATCATGATATTGCAACAAGTCTTGTTGCACGGGCTTTAAATATAGTGTATTTGCTTTACCGGTCTTTTTATCATGAATAAAGGCCGTGTGTTTAACAGAGCCATCTGGATTATAGACATCGGATTTCTTTAACGTCATCACATCACTCACCCGCAGCAGGGTGGCTTTGCCAACTTGAAAGATAGTGTAGTTACGGCGACCTGCCCGAAAACTATCTAGTAAGGTGTCTTGCACCATTTTTAAGACGTTAGAGTCTTTGATTGGGAGTACGATTTGTTGCATATCTATTTAACCTCAATAATAGAACAGTCCTTGCCTATAATTGGTTCACTTTTGTCAATGAATGACCAATTATTTTTATCGTACTGGTAGATTGTAAAATTAATCCGAACGCTGTTCGGACAAAAAAGATCAGCTTCCATCATAAAGGACTCCCCGCGGGACTGCAATCAGGAGTCATTACTTCAACTGTTTTTGTTCATTATAGAAATTACGGTAAGCTAAATAGCACGCAATTATTGACCCCAAACTAGTCGCTGATAAGAGCATGAACGTGACCATAATTTGATACCTAATGGCCCGTACTGGATCGACCCCTGCAAAGATCAAACCGGACATCATCCCTGGCAGACTGACTAGACCCACAGTCTTTGCCGAATCAATGGTTGGTGACATCCCCGTACGAATCGCCTCACGCACGATGGCAATCGAAGCATCAAGTAGACCAGCCCCTAACGCCAAACGTTCAAGCACAGCTTGCCGCTGGTCATGAAACTGACTATTGAGGCTGCGATAAGCCAGCCCAATTGCGACCATTGAATTCGACGCAATCATACCAGAAATGGGAATCATTTGCGATGGCACAAACTTAATCGCACCAGATAGCACGAGGACGCCGAGTGTTACCCCCGTACTAACAAAAATGGCTAATAACGAAATGGCTAATGCATGGTCAATCCCCGGCCCCCGTTTTTTCGCATTCCAAGCCGCATTGAAGATAATGAAGCCTATCATCGCCAGCGTTAGCCACAAATTGTTGACTCGGAAAATATACTTTAGCAAGTAACCCACGATAAATAGTTGTACAACAGCCCGCACGACACCAATGACGATGTCCCTATCTAAGCCAAGTTTCTGCCACAAACTAATTCCTAACGCGACGAGCACTAACATTGCCGCCAAAAATAGCGACGTATTATTAACTGCTAAATTCATGCGTGTACCTCCAATCTGCCAGCAACCACTTTCGCTAACTGATCTGCCGCAGCAATCTCTGTGGCATCATGAGTAATCATGATCGTTGTCACGTGATCTTGCTCATTTAACTGTCGTAACCAGGCGTGCACGATTTGCTTATTATTTTCATCCAAACCAGCTGTCACCTCATCTAATAACAACACTTTTGGTAAGAATAAGATGTTGCGAATCAGCGCGACCCGCTGCCGTTCACCACCGGAAAGCTCGATAATCGGCTGATGCAGGGTTCGTTCGGACAGCCCAACATTATTTAACGCCGTTACCACTCGTTTCGTATCCATGACCTGCTTACGAATTTGGTACGGGAAAGCTAAGTTATCTGCAACCGTCTCACCAAATAACGTCGGTTGTTGGAAACAATATGAGACTTGCCGCCGATACATGATTGGGTCATAACTTTCAATCGGCTGCCCATCAAAAATCAAGGTCCCACTTGTTTTAGAAATCATGGCCGCAATGATCCGTAATAACGTACTTTTCCCACCACCGGATGGTCCCGTCAATGTAATATGAGCCCCAGCTGGAATCTGCCAATCAACATCATGTAAAATATGTTGATCAGCGATTTGATAATTAACTTTTTCTAAACTAATCAATGAATTCATATGCCCACCCCCGATCGCACAATGATCGGCGCCGACAACAGCCGGATAACAAAGTGCTCAGAAGTCAATAATGTTTGATGTATTAATACACCAACCTGTGTAGCCATTGGCAAAGCCATATGAATCATACCTGAGTCAAAGTGTTCCGTATAACTACGGAGGAGTTCTAATTGAACTTTTAATTTATCATTATTTTCGTTGATCGATCGTTTTTGTCTAGACATACGTTGTCTCCTATCTAGGGAGTATTATATCATTTTATAAAAAAAAACAACCCCCGGTATCTACTAGTCAGATAATGAGGGCTGTTTTAGTAGTCTTTTATAGGGGTTATTATATAATTATAGTCCTTATCTCTGATCGAATTTATTTAAATTCATATTTAATGTTTATATCGGGATCTATACTTTTAAACATCGTATCATAAAAGTTTTTTGCTGATTCTCTAATAAGATCTTTGTACTGATTTAAATATTTTTTTTGAGATTCATTAGATAATTTATTAACTGTTAACGCCCCTGTATCAATATCTTCAGTACCTATACTGAGTAATTCCCCTTCTTTATCATATAGCTTATAAGGATTTTTTCTTGACAAGGCGACCCCTATAACTTCAAATTCTGGGATTGTTATTGTATAGTTTTTAGAATCTTCTTTATGAATGGATATTGGTTTTTTAATTCCTAATTTTGCATCATAATTTAAAA